>NZ_JARAMM010000050.1:0-3670 GCF_028807335.1 Sulfitobacter sp. PR48
CCAAAGAATTTTTTCGGGTCTTTTTTTGTATCTACTGAAAAGTAAATATAAAAACTATCTGTCATGAAGTTACAACTGTTTCAGAATCTTTGCAACTGGCGAAAGCCGAACGTAGCACAGTCTCTAAAAAAAAATCTGTTTAAAGAGAAAATCAGCAAGAAAAAATCAGTTCGCGCACTTCGTGACGCTCTGCAACTCCCGATTTTAAGAAAAAGGGGAGCTGTAATCAGAGAGAAAAGCTCACTAGAATTATACATAGCTCAGTCACTCGTAGACACTCGTTCGGCTAATACATCGAAAAATCATTACCACGATTTGGCTTTGGTTTATCTAGCTCAGGCTCACTATGCGAGTTTCCACGCATGTAATTCGGGTCAATTTTACGCATTGCCTCTAAATGTTCTTTGCTTTCAAACTCTCGTTTATGCTGTGGTATTAAGTAAGTTTTCAAATAATCACTGTAAAGCGAGTCAGTTTTTTCACGCATAAAATTTCCAAATTCAGCTAATTTTTGAATTTTATCTGTTTCTGAATACTTTGTTTTTTCTAATTCCTTTTCAACAACTTGACTGATATTTTCAAGCACATAAAAAACATTGCGTTCAAGTTTTGGATCATCCCAGTCAACTTTCATTTCAAGATTTGGAATTGTTTCAAGTAGACCTTTACTGGTGCTCCACTCAATTGCGCTTTTAAATTGAGACAATCTGCTTAAATCGCCATGCTGAATTTCCGCTAAATATCGCTCAAAATTTTTAACTTCAAAAGTGGGTTTAGCAGATTTTCTAAAGTCTAAAAGTTCAGCAATTGCAGCTTTTTCAGATTGATTTTCAGAATTTGCAGACACAACTTTTAAATCATGCGCAAAAGCCCCATCTTTTCGCTCTAGAACACGATTAAAGAGCCAAACCCTATAATCCTCTTCTTTTTTTCTTATAGCCTCTCTACGCTCATTTTCAATGCGCTGCTGCTCTCTATAGTGTTCTTCGGCTTCTGCTTTTCTTTCAGCTTCACGTGCATTCTTACGTTGATCTACAGCATTTATGACATCAATTTCTAAGCGTTGAAATGCATGAGGATCAACTTTTTTAAACTCTGAAAAACTCTCAAACTCTTTTAAACGCATCGAATTATTGTGAATGAGCTTAGCTTTATCTCTTTCGTTTTCACTCTCTAAAAGTTCTATTTTTTTCTCAAAGTCTTGTCTAATCAGCTTATTGTCAGATTTCAGTCTTTGATTTTCATTAATTAACTTTTCAGCATTAAGCCTGCTTTCTACTAATTTTGTTTCATAGCTAGTAACAGTAGCTTTTAACTGTTTTTGATGCTCAACTTTTAATTCAAGAACTTGATTTTCATAGTTTGAATGAATTATTTCATATGCACTTTTCAACTGCGCATTAAAACTATTTGTCGTTTGAAAAAGCCCCATTTTCGGGAGCAAGTCATAGTTAATCGGCTGAATTTCATATTTTTTTTCTTTTAACTTTGGCGTTGGTTTTTCAATTTCTGCATAAAATTGCTTAATCGTTTTATGTCGAGCTTTTGAATTTTCTAAGCCTCTTTCAAGCCCCAAATTCTTCACTTCATTTGCAAAATCGGTCTGTGTTTGACTTAATTTTGCTCTTCCGCCTAGCCATTTTTTTGCATTTAACCCCCCTTTTTCATCAATAGGGACAACATAGACAATGAGGTGTGGAGTCGTTTCATCTCGATGAATTGAACAAGCAACAACGTTTTCTTTACCATATTTTTTGTTTAAGAATTCTAAAGACTTTTTAAAAAATTCTTCTTCTTTTTTAGTCCCCCATCCATCCCAGTTCGGACTCGCTGTAATTAAATGTTCAATACATAAAACCGCATTAGATCTTCTTTTCTCTGGGATCGCATTTTTAATAGCATCAAAACATTGATTGTAAGTTTCAAAGATATGTTTATTTAAATGCGCTTTATTTTCGTCAGCATTTGGGGTTGGTCTTGTTCGATATGTATGAGAAAGTGAACCACCAATTTCACCAAATGATCCCAATTTTGCTGTTCTATAGATAGCGAAAGACATACGAGAATCCAAGACCGAAAAAATCACGATATCAGAATTCGGGTAGAACTTTTAGAATGAAAGTGTACTCACTACACTTTCTAAAACACCAAAGGGTTTTGAAAGTTCATGAGCAATGGGATTCCATCCCCTTGACCCCTGAAAAATCCTTCGGATTTTTAAGCCCAATCAAAAATTCCCGAACGGATTTTAGATCGGTCTGAATCCCATTTTCTCGAAAATCAGATTCGACCAGCTCCAAGAACTCAGCACGGATTTTGTGATAGCAAATCGTCCACCAATCTTGAGGACTTAAAAACATTGCATCATAAATTTCTGTATTTTCTTCTTCTGCATTTGCAATTTCTTCATCGTCTTTAACTTCAATTTTTAATAATTCTTTTAATCCTTTTGACCAAAACAATTGACGACGGCCTTTGAATGCTGAGGCATAAGTTTTGAATATGTATGAATATTTATCTTTCGTACTTGCTTCGATCTGAGCAAGCTCAAGCACTTCCCACATTGTTAAAGACTGCATATTTTTCTTGCCGACTTTCAAGTGAGCCTGAGTCATTTCCTCAGCCATGCCCCATTTTGAAATATAGTCTGCAAGCACATCTTCATTATTTGACCCCATCTTAAGATCAAGACCATTACGACGATTAGGCTTACCAAGCCCAGACTTCACGCACTTTTCAGCCCATAGCTCGTATAGTTCGGATTCAATAATCTGCAAATCTTCTGCCGCATACTGCTTATCTAAGATGCACAAAATATGGAAATGAGGATGAAAACCGTTGTTATCACTGTATTTAACCTCTGTAGCTGTGATGTGCCCAACCATAGGAAACTGGTCAGCAAAATATTCACGGCTATTTCGATTCGTCCATAACGAATGTTTTGCCTTGCTCATTTTTTTGAGCAGTGTTTTAAGGTCATCACCTAAATAATGCGGGACAGTCAAAGTCAGCATGGCAACATGCAAACCCTTATCACGACAGCCTTTCATCGCTTCCGCTAATTCTTTTTTACGTTCCTGGCTAATCTTGTATGAGCAGTCCGGACAGACCCACACTGATCCGCAATATTGTAAATTATGATACTTAGCCACACCCTTTGAAGCATCGAACTGAACGCCAACCGGCATTTCTTTATCAATTCTCCATTTACCGCACCCGCAAACACGGTTTTGTTTCTTATCCTTTGGATTAAATAAAATCTCGCCTGCACGTTCTTTTAGCTTGATCGTAAATTTACGGTAAGCCTTAATTTTTTCAGAATCATGAGCAGGCTGTAAGCCTTGTCGCGTAAGGGTGGAACATGATTTAGTGCTTGTCCCAAGGGGCGCGGATTTTTTTGCAGACGTGACTTCTGAAATCGCAGGAAACGACTTATTAAAAGCTGGATTATTTGTATACTTTGGATTAATTTGCATCTCTCAAGCCCTTAAACGGCTTGCTAGACTGCATGTGAATGCTATAATACATACGCATGTTGACGATCTCGCAAGTGATCAGCATGTACAAAAGAGACCCATTCTCTCCAAAGAATTTTTTCGGGTCTTTTTTTGTATCTACTGAAAAGTAAATATAAAAACTATCTGTCATGAAGTTACAACTGTTTCAGAAT
>NZ_JARAMM010000051.1:0-3663 GCF_028807335.1 Sulfitobacter sp. PR48
TGTCACTGTACCCTCATTAATCAGAATTGCCTTTAAAATTATCGTTTGTTTTCAGCGGCACGATGTACCCTTAATTTTCATATTGTACCGTTAATTGCCATACTGTACCCTTTATTAGCATACGGTCAGTTCTGTGGATAAGTGCTGACAGGAATAGGGCAGGGATTGGCGTGGTCAGCGAGCGTCTTGCAAAACATCGAGCAGCAGTCCTCCGTCCGATCCTGGAACTTGAGAAGAAGGGTGAGCCGATCAGTGCGGCAATCGGAGATGCTGCTTGGGAACTAGGTTTGGCGAAGAGCCACACCTGGTCGCTTTACCGCCGTTTGCGCGAGAACGATGGGCGGGCCGCAGCACTGGAACTCAGTCGCCGGGGGCCGAAACCGGGGTCGAAACGGATCGCGCGAGAAGTCGAAGACCTCATCGATGAACGCCTACGGCGCTATTATCTGGTCCGCGAACGCTCCAGCTTTCTGCGAATTTGGCGTGAGATCCGTTCGGAATGCGAGGCAAAGGGCTTCCAGCCACCGGCACGAAAAACGCTGAAAGCTCGGCTCGATGCAATGGACGAGAAAGAGATTGTTAGAAAGCGCCGTGGTGCCAAGGAGGCGAACAAGACTTTTGCGGCACGTCCGGGCCGGCTTGCGGTTGGAACGCCACTGGAAATTGTTCAGATCGATCACACCTTGGCCGACATCATTTTGGTCGATCACGTGGATCGGCGACCGCTTGCGCGCCCATATTTGACGGTAGCCATCGATGTTGCAACCCGGATCGTTCTCGGGGTCTTCGTCAGCTTTGATGCACCATCAGTTCTTTCGATCGCGCTCTGCCTCGATCATTGTGTGCGTCGGAAATCGATCCACGTCCCAGGGAAGCTGGAAGAATTGGTCTGGCCGACATCCGGCATCCCGAAGGCGATCCATGTCGATAACGCGCAGGAGTTCCACAGCGACGCCTTCTCATCGGCCTGCGAAGATTGGGGCATTGCCGTCGAGTACCGCCCGCCTGGTGCAACGCACTTCGGAGGTCATATCGAACGTTTGATCGGAACGGCCATGGGGGCTGTTCATGTTTTGCCCGGGACCACGCAATCCTCCGCTGCCGAGAAGGGCGATTATGACAGCGAGAAACATGCGGCTCTGACCCTGGCCGAGTTCGAGGACTGGCTTCATCTGGAGATTTGCCGCTACCACAATACCCGCCACGAAGCCCTCGGGCGAACGCCGCTGGCCGCTTGGGCTGACTTGGGCGGAGACACTGCGGGGCGGCAGGTTGTCGATGTCGAAGCCTTCCGGACAAGCTTCCTGCCTTTTGAGTTGCGCCAGCTCGGGCGCACTGGGATCACTCTCTTTGGGGTGCACTACTGGAGTGATGCCTTCGCGTCGTTGGTCGGACGGGGCAGCGGCAAGGTGCAGGTGAAGTACGACCCGCGGGACCTGTCGCAGGTCTGGGTTCTCGTCAATGATGGCCGCATGATCCCGGCTCGGTATCGGGATCTGAGCCACCCTCGGATATCGCTTTGGGAAAGTCGTCGGGCGCGGAAGGAATGGCAAGACAGGCATGGCGGTCGGATCAACGAGAAGGCCTTGTTCCAGGTGATCGACGCGCAGAGACGACTGGCCGAGGCGGCGCGTCAGAAGACAAGGACCGCCCGTCTGGAGAGCGAACGCGAGACGCGGCTTCCCAAGCACCAGCCGCGCCGCGATCCGTCCCGAGAAATGTTCGCCATCGACACTGGTAACCCAGACCTCCCCACTTATCCGATTGAAGAGTTTGATGACCCCAGAAGAAAGAATTGACCGCATCCGCAGCGATCATTGGATCGCATTCGACCGTGCCACGATTGTTCTCAACCGATTGACGTCCCTGATGGAAATGCCGCAGCAGAGCCGGATGCCTGGCCTGATGGTCTATGGCAGTTCCGGTATTGGCAAGACGATGATCGCCAAGCGCATGGCCAGCAAGTATCCGACGCAGTACAACGCAGAACTGGGCATCACGAAGACCCCCATCCTGCTGGTTCAGGCGCCGCCAGCGCCGGACGAGCGACGCTTCTACCAGCACATCCTTTCGACGATCGGGGCGCCGATGTGGGGGCGGCATACCGTGTCCGAACTTGAGGTCCGCGCGCTCAGTCATCTTCGGGATATGGACCTGAAGATGCTGATGATCGACGAGGTGCACAATCTGCTTGCCGGTAGTTACCGGGAGCAACGCCGGTTCCTGAACATGCTGCGGTTCTTGGCCAACGATCTCTGTGCCTCGCTTGTCGTTTTCGGTGTCAACGAAGCGCTCGAGGCCGTCCGCGGTGACGACCAACTGGCCCGTCGCCTGGACGAACACTACCTGCCGCTCTGGGAGGACGACGTGGAGTTCTCTCGGCTCATCCAAACGCTGATTGCCGCGATGGCACTTGAGCAGCGGTCGGGCCTCACGGTTGCGTCGCTTCGGACAATCCTGAAAGTGACGGGCGGTGTGACCTCGCGCGTGTTCATCATGATCAAGTCCTTGGCCATCGATGCGATCGAGACGGGTGAGGAGCGGATCACCGATGAGGCCGTTCAGGCCTGGCAGCCGGTATGGGCGAAGCATGCTTGGAGCATTCCGCGCCAACCCATCGCGGAGTTCGGGTGACCGTGAACCCATTGCCGCGTCGACCGCCACCGGTATCCGACGAGCTTCTCTCGAGCTGGATCGGGCGGTTGGCCCGGGCCAATCATTGTTCCGTCGAAGAGCTTTGCGGCTATCTCGGTTTGGGGCAGGGCAGGGTGCCGGAGCATGCGGGTGACCTTGGGCATGTGAACTGGGCTCGGCTATGTCCGGCGGTTCAGCAGACCCGGGATGAGATCGCGGCCATGACCCTCCCGGACACGACGCATCATCCCGCTCAATGCGTATCTAGCGATGACTTCCAAAGTTGCGCAAACTGCTCGAAACAAACCTCGGGACTGGTCCTGCGCCACTGGCGCTTCGCCTGGTCGCTGACTTGCGAAAACTGTGGTCGACCTCTTGTGGCGAGGCATCCGGCCGATGGTCTATCAAACAGGCTACGTGTCCGCGCCGCTCGGGGCGCGGCATTGCTGAAGACGGCGGTTGCCGCCGCCGATCTGAGGCACATGCAGCGGATCAGCCATACGCTGTGCCTCTTACAAGTACTTGAGTTGGTATACAGCGTGCCACTCACGTCGCGGTGTCAACTGGAGCGGTCAATAGCACTCGCAGCTGTCGATGTCTGCTCAGCCCGTCCATTATTGGGAGTGGCCATCTTGCTGCGCGGAAATGAACAAGCATTCTGGGATCTCCGACGCGCCTTTCCTCAGCGCAGACGTTTGATTGAGAAGGTGCGCAAGCTGTCGATGAACCTCGATATGCGACTTCCGCGAAGACGTCGGCAGGAAAGCAGTCCCGTTGACCGATCTGCCAGGGCGACGTCGCCCAAAAAGACGTCTGCGCAGGCCCTAGACGCTGCCCGTCAGGCCATCTCCGAGCTCGGTGCCGATGCAGATCGTCAAGCGCTTCTGGCACGAGCCGATGCAATCTGGAAGCGCCAAAGCTGTGTCAGCCACTGACGCAGCGCCCTGTGGATATATTGCAATTAAGGGTACAGAATCTGCCGAAAACGCTTCCAATCCGCAGAATCTGATTAATTAGGGTACAGTGACA
>NZ_JARAMM010000052.1:0-3532 GCF_028807335.1 Sulfitobacter sp. PR48
CGGGTCTATCCGCAGGACATCGAGCCTGATCCGGACCTGCTCGCCGAGGAGGAACGTCTCATCGCGCGCGAGGAAGAACTGGCGGCGCAGAATGACGGCGAGGATTGGAATGACGCGGAGACCGAAGAATATTACGCCATCGAACCGCGCCTGCGCGAAATCGAGGTCTTGCAGGGAGAGCGGCAGCCCTATGCCGACGCCGATCGCGCCATCGCCGGCGTGGTTCTGACCATCGGCCATGACGGGGCGTTGCGCGTCGAGAAAGGCCTCGTGAGACCGGAGGATATTCCAGCCGCGCCCGAACCTGACGAGACCACCGCAGATGCGGATGGCGCCCCCTCCCCTGCCCGGCCACACGTGACGCCGCCGACCTCCTCCACGCCGGTGCCAACCTCCGATCCTGCCGCGACGTTGCGCAAGGCGGACGGGATTTCGGCGAGCCTCGCCGATGATCTGCGCGCGACGCGCCAGCACATCTTGCGGGCGCATCTGGCGGCGGATTTCGAGGTGGCGTTCGATGCGATGCTCTATGCGCTCTGCGAACAGGCTCTGGGCCGGTACTATAACAATGAGGCACTCGACATCTCGATCCGGCCCTTCCAGGCGCAAAACCGCGAAGTGCTGCACGCGGACACCGTCGCCCAGAAGATGCTCGAGGCGCTGGAACAGGACCTTGCCACGGACTGGATGAAGCTGGAGAAACCCGAAGATTTCCGGGCGATGTCGGCACTGCTCATTGCGGACAAGCAGGCGCTGTTCGCCTGGGCGACGGGTCTCGCGGTCAAGCCGCAGCTAAGCACGGACAATCGCCCTTCCCCGATCATCGAGGAGATCGGTGCGCGGCTCGACGTCGACGTGGCGGCCTGCTGGCGTCCGACCGCGCAAAACTACTGGGGTCGGGTCAACAAAGGGCATGCGGTGGCTACGGCGCGCAAGCTAATCGGCGACGACTACGCTGAGGATCGAAATCGCGAGCGCAAGGGCGATATCGCGGCCGCGATGGAGCGGGCGTTCGCGGAAACTTCGAGTGAGACGGAAGGGTTCGACGCCGCAACGGTTGCGAAAACGACGCGGTGGCTGCCCGACGGGATGGTGTTTGCCGGTGCGACGGAGGCTGGTGCCGACACGGCAGGCGCTGCGCCGGAGACCGAGGAGGGAGATCTGTCCGCCGAAGATTCTTTGAGCGACGCTGAGAGCAATGAACCGTCGTCCTTGCCCGCCTTCCTGAGCGAGGATGCGGCCTGACGCGGCGAAAACCGATCCGATCATGACCTAAGCCTTGGGCCGTCCTCGCGCAGAGGGCGGCCCTTTCCCGCTGACGGGTTTCACGCAGCCGATATCGGATCGGCGGGCCCGTCTCGGAGACATCCCATGACCACCACACTCGATCTCGATCCCGTCAAGGAAGCCGCACTGATTGCTGCTCAGAATGACGCCTTTCGCCTCTCCATTCTCGGGACCACCCCCGTCGCCGATGCCCCGCAGGGCCAGTTCGTGATGACCCGTGGTGTTGCAGCACTAGGGCCGGACGCCCAGCTCGCTCTCACCCGCCGCGTCGCTTCGTTTGATGCGTTCACCGCTGACAGCGACCCTCATGGTTGGCACGAGATGGGGGTCATCGACTTCGACGGGACCACGATCTGGTTCAAGCTCGATTTGTACGACGTCGACTATCAATATGGCTCTCCCGAGCCATCCGATCCCGCGCAAACCCGCCGCGTCCTGACCCTGCTTCTGCCGTCAGAATACTGACGCCCCTCTTCTTCAATATCACCTCGGATCGCCCTTGCACAAAGGGCGGTCCTTTCGCGCTGACGGGTTCCAAGGGGCGCGATACCCGCGTTCTGCCCGTCGCAGGAGACCAGAAATGGCCAAGACACTCGAGTATCAGATCTCCCTCTATCCCGCGCATCGTGACGGCGCCTTCGTTGTCACCCAGTTCCAGATGATGGCGAGCTACCCAGAAAAACGCATCCAGGCCGCGGGCATGGACGATCTGATCGACAAGGTGACGCAGTTCGCGATGGAGCATGGCGAGAGCTGCAGCGCCTCGGTGCGCTGCCTCGCCCCGCGCAAACCGCCGGGGTTCAAGCGCGCGACCGAGAATCTGTATTTCAACCTGGTTGACCAGACGGGTGACGAACGCGGCGACGCCGCGGCTTGAAGCCCCCGCAGGAAACCCCTTGGGCGATCTGATGCAAAGCTCGCCCTCCCCTTCCCTCAATTCCAAAGGATCGAAGACATGACACAAGTGAATGATTTTTACGCGCAGATGCTGGAAGCCCAGCAATGCGCCGCCGAGCAGAGGGTTGTGACCCGTGCCGCCCTTCTGACCGAACTGTGTGCCCTTGGCGTGACGAAGATCGAGGTGCAATACGAAGGCTACGGCGATTCCGGCAATGTCGAAGATGTCGCCGTGACGCCAGACACGATCGCTCTCTCAGAAGAGTTGCGCCGTCGGGTCGAAGATTTCGGCTGGGACTTCGCCTATGCGCTGAGCCCCGGCTTCGAGAACAATGAAGGCGGCTATGGCGAACTGACCTGGGTTCTCGAGACTGACAAGATCGATGTCAGTCATTCGAACCGGTACATCGAGACCAACACCAGCGAACATGAGGGGCTCTGACATGGCACACCCCCTCCACCACGCTGAAAGCTCGGCCCGAAAGTTTGGCGGTGTTCCAGATGATTACCAATATGTGCACGATTGGTTCGACTCATCTAAGGAACACCTCGCACTTTTCACCCACCGGGCACATCGGCACCACACGCTCGGGATCTTCGAAGCTGAGCGCTTGTTTGGGCGCAGCCTGACCAACAGCGCGGGCCGGGTCGTGCCCATCCGCTGGATCGGCGAACAGCATGTGCGCGAAGACTGCCAAGGGCGCATCCCGTCGCTGGCCGACTGGCTTGGACGCATCCAACCGGAACCGTGGATGGCCAACGGCCGGATCGACAACGACCCGACGCAGATCGGCAGCGATCCGCGCGCGGTCTGGAGCCACGCGGTGGCAAATCACCAGACCATTCTCGGCTTCGAGGAATGGCTGCTGAAGGTCTCGGTCGAACACGTTCAGCACCGCCAGAACCGCGCCGCCGCCTGATCCGCCGGGGGGCGACCTCACCAACCAACTCATCACAACCAGATCGACTCGCCTGCGCCCAATCGGCCTGGCGGGTCGTTTTCGTTCCAAGAAAGGACATCGACATGCACGACCCTGTCTATGAGGAGGCCTATCACGGCCATACCATCAAGATTTTCCATGACCCCGATCCCGAGAGCCCACGGGAGTGGTCCAACCTCGGCACGCTGATCTGCTGGCATCGGAGATACCGGCTGGGCGACAGCCACCATTTCGACAGCCCCGAGGCGTTCCTGCGTGATCTCGTGGGCGTCTCGGATCAGAGCGACCTCTCGATGGACCAGCTCCGCGACCGCGCCGAGCGCAAGGCAATCCTGCTGCCCGTGTTTCTCTACGATCATTCCGGTCTCGCGATGAACACCATCGGGTTTCACTGCCCGTGGGATTCC
>NZ_JARAMM010000053.1:0-3328 GCF_028807335.1 Sulfitobacter sp. PR48
GGGCAATGGGCTGCGGGAAAATCCGTCAAACCCGTCACGCCAAAGGCGTGCCAACATGACTCGGCGCTCCTTCGGAGCGACGGGCGGCGATTTCGCTTCATTTCAACGTCTTGGGCCGTTTGCAAATAGAACCTACCACTGCCCGGCAGTGCATTTGCAAGGCAAATGTCACGAGAGGGGATTGGCTGCACGCCCCAAACCATTGAAATTTCGTGAAATCGCCGCTGAGCATGTAGAATTAATGGGTCCAGAGCCTACGCCTCGGCGGGTTCCATCAGTGCCGCCAGTTTCTGTGCCGACGTGTCGATGTCATGGCGCGCCAGCGCCCGTGTCCGCCCGGCCGCGGCCATCTCGGCCAATCTGGCCTGTGGCAGGGTGGCAAGGTCATCCATCGCCTGCGCCAGGGCAGAGACATCGCCCGCAGGCACCAGCCAGCCGGTCTCCCCCGGGCGGACCAGTTCCGGGGTGCCCGCGACATAGGTCGCGATGACGGGACGGGCGGCGGCCATCGCCTCCATCACCACCATGGGAAGGCCCTCGGCAAAGCTGGGCATGACCATCGCATGGGCTGCTGCCAGTTCCGCCTTCACCCGTGTCTCATCGACCCAGCCGGTCAGTGTGACGCGGCCCCGCAGGTCAAGCCGGTCGATCAGCGCCTCGATCTGGTCGCGCATCTCGCCGTCGCCGATCAGGGTCAGATGCAGGTCGGCTTTGACCTGTGCCATCGCGTAGATCAGGATCATCTGGCCCTTCTGCTCGACCAGACGGCCAATCGCCACCACCTGGCGCGGCCCCTCGGGTAGCGGGGCAGGATCGCTGAAGCGCTCGGGCTCCACCCCGCAATGCACCACATGGATGCGGTCCCAATCCGCATGATCGGCCCAGCGCATCAGCTGCGAGCGGCCAAACTGGCTGATCGCGACGGTGAAATCGGCGGCCTTCATCTTGGCCCCCAGCGACAGGGCGCGGGGCGCATCGAATTCTTCCGGGCCATGCACGGTGAAGGAAAACTTCGGCCCGCCCAGCATCCGCGCCAGCAGCGCCACGGCAGGGGCATTGGTGCCGAAATGGGCATGGGCATGTGTAACCCCGGCAGCGCGGCATTGCGCCGCCACATGGGCCGCTTCGGCAAGGTAGATCATATGGCGCAACAGGCCCGCTTCGGAGCGACGGCCCAGTTTCAGCGCCATTCGCAGCGCCGCCAGGAACCCGCCGGGATTGCGGCCCAGGGCGCGCAGGCTGCCCCGCAGCAATGTCATCGGCCCCTTGGCAAGAAGATAGTCGGTCTGTTCCGCCTCGGCGACATCCTGCGGGTCCACCAGCTGGCCGTCAAAGCGCCGCATCGCGATCCGGGTGACCTTGTGACCCTGACGCTCCAGCGCGCGGATCTCGCGGCGGATGAAACTCTGCGAGGGTTGCGGATAGGTATTGAGAATATAGGCGATCTTCACGGCTCTTCCTTGTTCTTCACAACTTTGCCCCATTGCCGTGTCATGGCGCTGGCGCAGGACGCAAGGACGCTCTATTCAGCGCCTGAGGCAGAAGTGAGGCTTTTTTCGAGTGTTTGCACGGGTTTTTGAAGTGCTGAAGGACAACCGGCTGATGGCGCGCGCATTGCGCTCGGCCTCGTGGATCCTGTTGGGCTATGGCGCTTCGCAGGCGATCCGGCTGGCATCGAACCTGATCCTGACACGGCTGCTGTTCCCCGAAGCCTTTGGCCTGATGGCGCTGATCAGCGTGATCACCGTGGGCCTGACATTGTTTTCCGATGTCGGCATTTCGCCCTCGATTTCGCAGAGCAAGCGGGGCGATGACCCGGATTTCCTCAACACCGCCTGGACCATCCAGGTCTTGCGCGGCATCGGGCTTTGGGGTGCGGCCTGCGTGCTGGCCTATCCGGTGTCCCTGTTCTACGACCAGCCCGACCTGGCCCGCTATCTGCCCATTGCCGGTCTGGCGCTGATCCTGGGCGGGTTCAACCCGACCCGGATCGAAACCGCGCAGCGCCACCTGCTGATGGGGCGGCTGACGGTGCTGGACCTGAGCTCGCAGGTGATCGGCATCGCGGTGATGATCGGCCTTGCAGTGGTGTTGCAATCGGTTTCCGCCCTGGTCATCGGTGGTGTCGTGGGGGCAGGGGCCAAGCTGCTGCTGACCCATTATGGCCTGCCGGGCCAGCGCAACCGCTTCCGCTGGGAAAGGACCGCCGCGACCGAGCTGATCCATTTCGGCAAGTGGATCTTCCTCTCCACCTTGTTCTGGTTCTTTGCCAGTCAGGGCGACAAGGCGATCCTGGGCAAGTTCCTGACGCTGGAGACGCTGGGCATCTACAACATCGGCTATTTCCTGGCCAGTTTCCCGCTGTTGCTGGGGCTGAGCGTGACGGGCCGGGTCATGATCCCGATCTACCGCGAGGGGGCAGAGCCGCATCGGCTGGCCCGGATCCGCTATGGGCTGACCCTTGGCATCGGCGGCATGCTGGTGGTGATGGCGCTGATCGGGCCCTGGCTGGTCGACCACCTTTATGACAGCCGCTACGCCAGTTCCGGCGGGGTTGTGGTGCTGCTGGCCCTGGCGCTGATCCCGCAGGTGATCGGCATGACCTATGACCAGGCCGCCCTTGCGGCAGGGGATTCGCGGCGCTTTTTCATCTATTCGGCGGCGCGGTCCAGCCTGCAGGTGTCGATGCTGCTGGCAGGCGCGATCCATGCCGGGCTGGTGGGGGCGATCCTGGGCATGGGGCTGGCCATGGCGCTGTCGCATCTGGTGCTGATCTGGCTGGCGCGGGTCCATGCCGTCTGGGATGCGCGGCATGATCTGACCTTCTTCGTGGCGGGCGTGGTCGCCGCCGCCCTTGCGCTCTGGCTTCATCTTGACACCTTGCGCGCCCTTGGCGCCTCGGTCTGATTTGGCAGGGGGTGTTTCGTGCGGGCTATGATGCATTGAAATCCTTGATTTCAGGTGACTTCAGGTGGTTGGGGGCAAAGGCGAAACGCCAGGCTTCGCGCTTTGCTCTTCACACTTCGCGCTCTTCAGTTAACGCTCTGCGCTTTGGTTGCCGACATGTGCCGCCCACTTCCCGCAGCTGCAGACATGTCATGCAAGACCTGTCATTTTTGACATGTCATGTATGACATGTCGTCCGTTGCGGCTTGATGCGCCGCAGCGTTTCGCACCCACCCCAGCGGTCACTCGTGAAAATTGCAGCGGACGGGGGGAGGGAGCCCAGCCTGTGCGCTCAAAGTGAAGACCTATTGCCAAAGCAAAGCTTTGGCAGCGCCCGAACCGCCCCCACGGGGCGGGCGCTACTCGCCCACCCCTCGGTTCG
>NZ_JARAMM010000054.1:0-3299 GCF_028807335.1 Sulfitobacter sp. PR48
CTTGGGGTTATATGGTCAAGTGAAGAAGCGCATACGGTGGATGCCTTGGCAGTCAGAGGCGATGAAAGACGTGGTAGCCTGCGATAAGCTTTGGGGAGTCGGCAAACAGACTGTGATCCAGAGATCTCTGAATGGGGGAACCCAGCCAGCATAAGCTGGTTATCTTGTACTGAATACATAGGTGCAAGAGGCGAACCAGGGGAACTGAAACATCTAAGTACCCTGAGGAAAAGAAATCAACCGAGATTCCCTTAGTAGTGGCGAGCGAACGGGGACCAGCCCTTAAGTTGGTTTGAGATTAGTGGAACGCTCTGGAAAGTGCGGCCATAGTGGGTGATAGCCCCGTACACGAAAATCTCTTATCAATGAAATCGAGTAGGACGGAGCACGAGAAACTTTGTCTGAATATGGGGGGACCATCCTCCAAGGCTAAATACTACTGACTGACCGATAGTGAACCAGTACCGTGAGGGAAAGGCGAAAAGAACCCCGGAGAGGGGAGTGAAATAGAACCTGAAACCGTATGCGTACAAGCAGTGGGAGCCTACTTTGTTAGGTGACTGCGTACCTTTTGTATAATGGGTCAGCGACTTATATTCAGTGGCGAGCTTAACCGAATAGGGGAGGCGTAGCGAAAGCGAGTCTTAATAGGGCGTTTAGTCGCTGGGTATAGACCCGAAACCGGGCGATCTATCCATGGGCAGGTTGAAGGTTAGGTAACACTGACTGGAGGACCGAACCGACTACCGTTGAAAAGTTAGCGGATGACCTGTGGATCGGAGTGAAAGGCTAATCAAGCTCGGAGATAGCTGGTTCTCCTCGAAAGCTATTTAGGTAGCGCCTCATGTATCACTGTAGGGGGTAGAGCACTGTTTCGGCTAGGGGGTCATCCCGACTTACCAAACCGATGCAAACTCCGAATACCTACAAGTGCCGAGCATGGGAGACACACGGCGGGTGCTAACGTCCGTCGTGAAAAGGGAAACAACCCAGACCGTCAGCTAAGGTCCCAAAGTCATGGTTAAGTGGGAAACGATGTGGGAAGGCTTAGACAGCTAGGAGGTTGGCTTAGAAGCAGCCACCCTTTAAAGAAAGCGTAATAGCTCACTAGTCGAGTCGGCCTGCGCGGAAGATGTAACGGGGCTAAAACTATATGCCGAAGCTGCGGATTTGCAATTTATTGCAAGTGGTAGGGGAGCGTTCTGTAAGCCGATGAAGGTGTATTGAGAAGTATGCTGGAGGTATCAGAAGTGCGAATGCTGACGTGAGTAACGACAATGCGAGTGAAAAACTCGCACGCTGAAAGACCAAGGGTTCCAGTCCAACGTTAATCGGGGCTGGGTGAGTCGACCCCTAAGGCGAGGCCGAGAGGCGTAGTCGATGGGAAATTGGTTAATATTCCAATACTTCTATGTAATGCGATGAGAGGACGGAGAAGGTTAAGTCAGCCTGGCGTTGGTTGTCCAGGTGGAAGGTTGTAGGCATGTATCTTAGGCAAATCCGGGGTACTCTATGCTGAGAACTGATAGCAAGCTGTACTTGTACAGTGAAGTGGCTGATACCATGCTTCCAGGAAAAGTCTCTAAGCTTCAGTTACATAGGAATCGTACCCGAAACCGACACAGGTGGTCAGGTCGAGTAGACCAAAGCGCTTGAGAGAACTCTGCTGAAGGAACTAGGCAAAATGGTACCGTAACTTCGGGAGAAGGTACGCTGCCGACGGTGATAGGATTTACTCCTTGAGCTATTGGCAGCCACAGAAACCAGGCCCCTGCAACTGTTTATTAAAAACATAGCACTCTGCAAACACGAAAGTGGACGTATAGGGTGTGATGCCTGCCCGGTGCTGGAAGGTTAATTGATGGGGTTAGCGTAAGCGAAGCTCTTGATCGAAGCCCCAGTAAACGGCGGCCGTAACTATAACGGTCCTAAGGTAGCGAAATTCCTTGTCGGGTAAGTTCCGACCTGCACGAATGGCATAATGATGGGGGCGCTGTCTCCAGCAGAGACTCAGTGAAATCGAATTCGCCGTGAAGATGCGGTGTACCCGCGGCTAGACGGAAAGACCCCGTGAACCTTTACTGCAGCTTGACATTGAACTTTGATCTTACTTGTGTAGGATAGGTGGGAGGCTTTGAAACCGAGACGCTAGTTTCGGTGGAGCCAATCTTGAAATACCACCCTGGTAATATTGAGGTTCTAACTCTGTCCCGTTATCCGGGACGAGGACCATGTCTGGTGGGTAGTTTGACTGGGGCGGTCTCCTCCTAAAGAGTAACGGAGGAGTACGAAGGTGCGCTCAGCGTGGTCGGAAATCACGCGTAGAGTATAAAGGCAAAAGCGCGCTTAACTGCGAGACCCACAAGTCGAGCAGGTACGAAAGTAGGTCTTAGTGATCCGGTGGTTCTGTATGGAAGGGCCATCGCTCAACGGATAAAAGGTACTCTGGGGATAACAGGCTGATACCGCCCAAGAGTTCATATCGACGGCGGTGTTTGGCACCTCGATGTCGGCTCATCTCATCCTGGGGCTGAAGCAGGTCCCAAGGGTATGGCTGTTCGCCATTTAAAGAGGTACGCGAGCTGGGTTTAGAACGTCGTGAGACAGTTCGGTCCCTATCTACCGTGGGCGTTGGAAATTTGAGAGGATCTGCTCCTAGTACGAGAGGACCAGAGTGGACGAACCTCTGGTGTACCGGTTGTGACGCCAGTCGCATCGCCGGGTAGCTATGTTCGGAAGGGATAACCGCTGAAAGCATCTAAGCGGGAAGCCTACCTCAAGATAAGATTTCCCTAGGACTTTATGTCCTCTAAAGAGCCGTTGAAGACTACGACGTTGATAGGTTGGATGTGGAAGCATAGTGATATGTGAAGCTGACCAATACTAATTGCTCGTGAGGCTTGACTATACAACACCCAAACAGTTGGTGTTGTGGTTCAAATCACTGCAAACAACTTGATTTAGTTATAAAGCTAGATAAAATATCCAACTCAAATATACCTGTTAATAACTCATTTGATGAAAGTTAGGCACGAAGAGCACTGCTCTGAGGTTAGACCCAACGAATAGTCATAAACAGTTGTGCTGGCGACAATAGCAAGAGTGAACCACCTGATCCCTTCCCGAACTCAGAAGTGAAACCTCTTAGCGCTGATGGTAGTGTGGAGTTATCCATGTGAGAGTAAGTCATCGCCAGCTCATTAATTCTAAATCCCCCTCCGCTTAAGGCTGAGGGGGATTTTTTTATGCTGAATATATTAAATAATAAACGAAAAGCGAAATATTAAGTGGGAATGAAG
>NZ_JARAMM010000055.1:0-2469 GCF_028807335.1 Sulfitobacter sp. PR48
TGTGAACAGGCATGCAATTTTGACCCCGTAGCGGGGTGATCGGCATCCAAAAATGACCCCCTTACACTGATGTGGATAATGCCCCCCGAGGCCATCGGGGAGCGCAGTGTAGGATGTTGGTAGTGGAGACGATTGCGAAGATCAGGCGGGCGTATTTTCAAGACAAGAAGTCGATCAAGCAGATCTGTCGAGAGCTGCGGGTATCGCGGAACACGGTTCGCAAGGTGATCCGTTCCGGTGCGACGGAACTCACCTACGAGCGGACCATTCAACCGTTGCCGAAGATCGGGCCCTGGAAAGACATGCTCGACGAGATGCTGACGGTGAACTCACGGAAGCCCAAGCGCGAGAGGCTGACCCGGATCAGGATTTTCGAGGAACTCAGAGCCCTCGGATATGACGGCGGCTACGATGCTGTCCGGCGCTACGCGGCCTCGTGGTCCAAGGAGGAAGAGGAGGCAACGGCCGCTGCCTATGTGCCGCTGACCTTCGATCCCGGTGAGGCCTACCAGTTCGACTGGAGCCATGAGATCGTAGTGATCGATGGCGCGACGACCACGGTGAAGGTGGCGCACGTCCGTCTCTGCCACAGCCGGATGCTGTTCGTGCGGGCCTATCCGCGCGAGACGCAGGAGATGGTGTTTGATGCGCACGACAAAGCCTTTGCCTTCTTCGGTGGAGCCTGCGCGCGGGGCATCTACGACAACATGAAGACCGCAGTAGACACGATCTTCGTCGGCCGCGACCGCGCCTACAACCGGCGGTTCCAGCAGATGTGCGGGCATTACCTCGTCGATCCTGTCGCCTGCACCCCGGCATCCGGCTGGGAGAAGGGACAGGTCGAGAACCAGGTCGGCGTTGTCCGACGACGGTTCTTCGTGCCCCGGCCGAAGTTCAAGAGCTACGCCGAACTCAACGCTTGGCTCAAGGATCGCTGTGTTGCCTGGGCCCAGTCCAACCCGCACCCCGAGCTCCGGGATCGGACAACTTGGGAGGTCTTCGAGCAAGAACGCGCCAGCCTGGTGCCGTATGTCGGCCCCTTCAACGGCTTCCACGCGCTGCCTGCCTCGGTGTCCAAAACCTGCCTCGTCCGGTTCGACAAGAACCGCTACTCCGTGGATGGCCGCGCCGTCGGTCGACCTGTCGAGATCCGTGCCTATGCCGAGCGGGTCGAGTTCTGGCAGGACGGCAAAATCGTGGGGCAGCACGCTCGAGCCTTCGGGCGCGACAAGGCCATCTATGACCCGCTGCACTACATCCCTGTTCTGGCTCGCAAACCGGGCGCGCTCAGGAATGGCGCGCCCTTTAAGGACTGGGACCTGCCGCCAGCGATAAGGCGTGTGCAGCGCAAGCTTGGCAAGGTGCCGAACGGTGACAAGCAGATGGTCCAGATCCTGAGCATGATCCCAATCGACGGGCTGGATGCGGTGGATTCTGCCTGCGCCGAAGCCCTGAACGAAGGGGTTCCCGCGGCCTCGGTCGTCATCAACATCCTAGCCCGACATCGGGAGCCTCCCCCGCCACTGACCATCGATACGCCGGCCGCATTGCGACTGACCTGCGAGCCCGTCGCCGATTGCAAACGCTATGACAGCCTAAGGAGACCCAACCATGGAAAGATCACAGGTGCTGGAGGCGATGAGCCAGCTGAAGCTCTACGGCATGAAAGCCGCTTACGATGAGATCATCACCACAGCGGTGAAGCGCCAGCACGAACCGCAACAGATCGTCGGTGATCTGCTGAACGCCGAGATCAGCGAGAAGCAGGCGCGCTCGATCAAATACCAGATGACGATTGCCAAGCTGCCACTGGCCAAGGAGGTCGATGAGTTCAGCTTCGAGAATACGCCGGTCAACGAAACGCTGGTGCGTGATCTGACCTCCGGAGAGTTCCTTGAGCATCAACGCAACGTCGTGCTGATCGGCGGCACCGGGACCGGCAAATCCCATCTTGCAGTAGGCATCGCCAGGGCCTGCATCCGCCGTGGCAAGCGCGGCCGCTTCTTCAACGTCGTCGACCTCGTGAACAAACTCGACGCCGAAGCTCGCGCTGATCGCCAAGGGCGCACTGCGGATCTCTTGGGCCGCCTCGACTTCCTGATCCTCGACGAGCTCGGCTACCTCCCCTTCGCGCAAACCGGCGGCCAGCTCCTGTTCCACCTCGTCAGTCGTCTCTACGAGCGCACATCAATCATCGTGACGACCAACCTCGACTTCGGTGAATGGCCATCGGTCTTCGGAGACGCCAAGATGACGACAGCGCTACTCGATCGTCTTACCCACCACTGTGACATCGTCGAAACCGGCAACGAAAGCTGGCGCTTCAAGACCCGCGAATGACCAAAACCCCGCTGGCCCGATACGGCTGCGCTGTATGAGGGCTACACCGCATCGGGCCAGCTACCCGAGCGCTCCGAGGGGGTTATTTTTGCATGCCGATAGGGGGTCAAGTTTGCGTGCCGATTGACA
>NZ_JARAMM010000056.1:0-2295 GCF_028807335.1 Sulfitobacter sp. PR48
GCTTGGCTGCATGGGTAAATCGAAGTCCCAAAGGTCATTATGAACGGTTTGATAAACCCACTTTTCTTTACCTGTGGTTGCATCTAAAGCCAAAACGGAAGAATTGTACTTATGGTCTACAGGCTGACGGTTTCCACCCCAGACATCAACCGACGAACTTCCCATCGGTAAAAATACTGTGTTCATTTGTGGGTCGTAGGACATTGCCGCCCAAGAGTTAGCTGAACTACGTTTATAGATTTCACCGGCTTTGTTGCACAAACCTATCTGTAAAGGCTTTTTTAGCGATATAATTTTCAAATGAAGAAGCCTACACACAAAATCTACCGCACAACCAATTGGCCCGCATATAACCGAGCACTCATGAGTCGCGGAAATATTGCCATTTGGTTTGATCCTGCTACGCAATGGTATGCGCCATCAAAAGGCAAACAAGGGCGAAATCAAACCTACTCCGACGCAGCCATCCAATGCTGCTTAATGATTAAATCCTTATTCCGTCTGTCTTTACGTATGGTCACTGGCTTTGTGCAAAGTCTGATTAAACTTTGCGGATTAAATTGGATAGCTCCAGATTACACCACGCTTTGTAGAAGACAAAAGCATATTGATATTGTAATCAGCTACCAAAAAAGTAGCGATGGGCTGCATCTACTCATGGACTCTACAGGCATGAAGTTTCTAGGTGAGGGCGAATGGAAACGCAAGAAACATGGACCTGAATATCGTCGCCAATGGCGTAAACTTCATATTGGTATAGATGCTAAAACCCTACAAATACGAGCAGTTCAGCTTACAACCAATAATGTCAGTGATTCACAGGTGCTTGGTGATTTACTTAATCAGATTCCACAAGATGAGCAGATTAACTGTGTTTATACCGATGGAGCTTATGACACCAAGCAATGCCGTCAGGTCATTGCAGATCGGCAAGGGCATGCGGTGATTCCACCTAGAAAAAATGCGAAACCATGGAAAGATACAAAGAGTAGCTCGCTAGAGCGAAATGAATTACTTCGAACAATTAAACGTTTAGGCAGGACACTATGGAAAAAATGGTCAGGCTATCATCGTCGAAGTTTGGTTGAAACGGCTTTGTTGCATAAATATGTAAGCATCTGATTTAAATAAATTTAATTTTGGATCAAAAAATAATCAAAACTTTTAAAATCATATAGTTATGAAATCTTTGTGCAACAAAGCCGTTTCAACCAAACTTCGCCGATGATAGCCTGACCATTTTTTCCATAGTGTCCTGCCTAAACGTTTAATTGTTCGAAGTAATTCATTTCGCTCTAGCGAGCTACTCTTTGTATCTTTCGATGGTTTCGCATTTTTTCTAGGTGGAATCACCGCATGCCCTTGCCGATCTGCAATGACCTGACGGCATTGCTTGGTGTCATAAGCTCCATCGGTATAAACAGAGTTAATCTGCTCATCTTGTGGAATCTGATTAAGTAAATCACCAAGCACCTGTGAATCACTGACATTATTGGTTGTAAGCTGAACTGCTCGTATTTGTAGGGTTTTAGCATCTATACCAATATGAAGTTTACGCCATTGGCGACGATATTCAGGTCCATGTTTCTTGCGTTTCCATTCGCCCTCACCTAGAAACTTCATGCCTGTAGAGTCCATGAGTAGATGCAGCCCATCGCTACTTTTTTGGTAGCTGATTACAATATCAATATGCTTTTGTCTTCTACAAAGCGTGGTGTAATCTGGAGCTATCCAATTTAATCCGCAAAGTTTAATCAGACTTTGCACAAAGCCAGTGACCATACGTAAAGACAGACGGAATAAGGATTTAATCATTAAGCAGCATTGGATGGCTGCGTCGGAGTAGGTTTGATTTCGCCCTTGTTTGCCTTTTGATGGCGCATACCATTGCGTAGCAGGATCAAACCAAATGGCAATATTTCCGCGACTCATGAGTGCTCGGTTATATGCGGGCCAATTGGTTGTGCGGTAGATTTTGTGTGTAGGCTTCTTCATTTGAAAATTATATCGCTAAAAAAGCCTTTACAGATAGGTTTGTGCAACAAAGCCGGTGAAATCTATAAACGTAGTTCAGCTAACTCTTGGGCGGCAATGTCCTACGACCCACAAATGAACACAGTATTTTTACCGATGGGAAGTTCGTCGGTTGATGTCTGGGGTGGAAACCGTCAGCCTGTAGACCATAAGTACAATTCTTCCGTTTTGGCTTTAGATGCAACCACAGGTAAAGAAAAGTGGGTTTATCAAACCGTTCATAATGACCTTTGGGACTTCGATTTACCCATGCAGCCAAGC
>NZ_JARAMM010000057.1:0-2092 GCF_028807335.1 Sulfitobacter sp. PR48
CCAGGATGTGCAGATAGAACCGTCGTTCGTCGGGAGCTGGTGGTGCTTGTAACAGTAACAGCGGCGTTCGCGTAATTCCCGATGCTGGGTCATATTCCGGTGCATATCTGCGCGAAAGATTGCGGGCGATCATCGTCTTTCCGATCCCGGACGCGCCATGCACAAGAAGGCCAGGCATACGGGTTTGCCTTGGCGCTTCGATCATACACTGCAAACGGTCCAGAACTTGTTCGGCCCGCGGAAAGCCAATCCAGATATCCGATTGAATGAGGGTGATCCGACCGTCTTCCTCTGTTTTTCCTGCCCTCAATTCACCATCTCTCCACCTTGAACAATGGGCGCGATGTATCACCCGTATCGATCGCGCGCAGCCCTTCGGTTGTTGAGACGGCCGAGTTGGCGCCCTCCAATGTCCCTTTTCTTTCACGGGATCGGCGTTCGGCCCTCGTCAGGCTCCGGCTTTCAGACTCGATTTGGCGTTGCTGTCGGATCAGCTCAGCCAGGACCAGCTCATTGGACCCGGACTTGCCAAGGGCACGGGCATTCCTCATGGCTTCGCGATATTCCCAGAGCGACACAGGCGGAATTTCCAGGTTTCGGTACCGAGCTTCGACGTATCGGTCATTATCCAGTTCGACCCAGATCACCGAGAGGTCGCGAGGGTCGTAGCGGACGACCACCTTTCCATCCCCGCGCCCGATGTGGCCTGCAAGCGCATCGGACCAGTACCGTATCTGGAACAGATGGATGCCGTCACGCCTGACCTTGCGCAGTTCACTTGGCAGAAAGCTCACCCGAAAGGCTTCAATCTCGAAGGGGATATCGCCCATCATTTGCTCTGAGAGCGCCTCCCATTTGGCAACGGGCGTGCAGCCAAGACTTGAATGAATGCTGTTGTTGTAGCGGCAGATTTCCAGAGCAAACCAGCGATCGAAGTCGCTTAAGGTCATCGTGGCCATGCCCTCGGCGTCATAGTCGCCCTTGGCCACGACCGAGGATTGCGTTGTTCCAGGCAACAGGTGCACGGCCCCCATCATCGTGCCGATCAATCGTTCGATGTGCCCTCCGAAATGAGGACTGCCTGGCGGCCGATAGACCAGATCGATCCCCCATTCTGCACATGCCGACCGAAAGGCATGCGACCGGAAATCGCGCCCGTTATCGACGTGGATGCTATGCGGTTTACCCTGCGCGGGCCAAGGAACATTGCGCACCAATTCCGCCAGAAGTTCCGCCTTGGGGGCCACAGCCTGTGTCAGGCAAAGCGCCACCGACAGACGCGAAGGTGCCTCGAGAGAGGTGTAATATCCGGTCACCATCCGCGTTGCGACGTCGATCGCCAGCGTGACCCAAGGCCGCCCAATTGGTTTGCGTTCAAAACTGTCGACGAGAATGATGTCCGCAGGCGTATGGTCGATTTGCACGACCTCCAGTGGCCGGTTTGCCTTGTTGTCGCCTACGACCGGCGCAAATTTCTGGCGGGCCGCCTTTGCGCCTTCGCGTGCCTTGGCAATTTCACGGGCATCCATTGCATCCAGCCTGCGCTGAACCGTCCGACGTGTCGGCGGTTGCAAGCCCTGCTGCCAGCACGCGCTTCGGATTTCTGTCACGATGCGCGACAGGCTTGGGCGTTCCCGCCGTAAGAAATAACGGCGAAGATGTTCTTCGATCACCGCTTCCACCTTGCCGGATATCAAGGTTGTACCAGTCGGGCGGCCCCGTTTCCGAGAAGCCAGCGCGCTGGTGCGCCCACCCTCTTCGGCCAGACGCTTTATCCAGCGCCAGACAGTCGCCCTGCTGACACCAAGCTCCCAAACGGCGTCATTGATGCCACTTTCCAGACTGCCAGTTCCTTTGAGATATGCCTGAACAAGCGGACGCAGAACGGCCGCCCTGCGCGCCTCCTCAGCACCAGCGGCAACGAAGTCTTCGCGATCATCATCCATCAATATTTGCCACACGAAGCTGCGAACCCTGTCTCAGGTTTAAGGGCAAAAATATCGGATTTAAAGGCAAAATATCATATTTAAGGGCAAAGCAAGGCCGTTGATTTCGTTGGATTTCTCATCTCACAATTAAGGGCTACGCGACA
>NZ_JARAMM010000058.1:0-1988 GCF_028807335.1 Sulfitobacter sp. PR48
TCAATAAGTCAATGTTTCTGTTTTTCTGTATTCAGCATTTAACAATGCTTGTTAGTCAGATTTGGTGGGTCTGACAAGACTTGAACTTGTGACCCCACGCTTATCAAGCGTGTGCTCTAACCAACTGAGCTACAGACCCTCAGATACATCGTCATGAAGAACAACTTGTTGTGGATTCTTACCAATCGTCAATCTTTCGTTAAGGAGGTGATCCAGCCGCAGGTTCCCCTACGGCTACCTTGTTACGACTTCACCCCAGTCATCGGCCACACCGTGGTAAGCGTCCTCCTTGCGGTTAGACTACCTACTTCTGGTGCAACAAATTCCCATGGTGTGACGGGCGGTGTGTACAAGGCCCGGGAACGTATTCACCGCGGCATTCTGATCCGCGATTACTAGCGATTCCGACTTCATGGAGTCGAGTTGCAGACTCCAATCCGGACTACGATCGGCTTTTTGAGATTAGCATCCTATCGCTAGGTAGCAACCCTTTGTACCGACCATTGTAGCACGTGTGTAGCCCTGGTCGTAAGGGCCATGATGACTTGACGTCGTCCCCGCCTTCCTCCAGTTTGTCACTGGCAGTATCCTTAAAGTTCCCGGCTTAACCCGCTGGCAAATAAGGAAAAGGGTTGCGCTCGTTGCGGGACTTAACCCAACATCTCACGACACGAGCTGACGACAGCCATGCAGCACCTGTATGTAAGTTCCCGAAGGCACCAATCCATCTCTGGAAAGTTCTTACTATGTCAAGACCAGGTAAGGTTCTTCGCGTTGCATCGAATTAAACCACATGCTCCACCGCTTGTGCGGGCCCCCGTCAATTCATTTGAGTTTTAGTCTTGCGACCGTACTCCCCAGGCGGTCTACTTATCGCGTTAGCTGCGCCACTAAAGCCTCAAAGGCCCCAACGGCTAGTAGACATCGTTTACGGCATGGACTACCAGGGTATCTAATCCTGTTTGCTCCCCATGCTTTCGTACCTCAGCGTCAGTATTAGGCCAGATGGCTGCCTTCGCCATCGGTATTCCTCCAGATCTCTACGCATTTCACCGCTACACCTGGAATTCTACCATCCTCTCCCATACTCTAGCTTCCCAGTATCGAATGCAATTCCTAAGTTAAGCTCAGGGATTTCACATCCGACTTAAGAAGCCGCCTACGCACGCTTTACGCCCAGTAAATCCGATTAACGCTCGCACCCTCTGTATTACCGCGGCTGCTGGCACAGAGTTAGCCGGTGCTTATTCTGCGAGTAACGTCCACTATCCTAGAGTATTAATCCAAGTAGCCTCCTCCTCGCTTAAAGTGCTTTACAACCAAAAGGCCTTCTTCACACACGCGGCATGGCTGGATCAGGCTTCCGCCCATTGTCCAATATTCCCCACTGCTGCCTCCCGTAGGAGTCTGGGCCGTGTCTCAGTCCCAGTGTGGCGGATCATCCTCTCAGACCCGCTACAGATCGTCGCCTTGGTAGGCCTTTACCCCACCAACTAGCTAATCTGACTTAGGCTCATCTATTAGCGCAAGGTCCGAAGATCCCCTGCTTTCCCCCGTAGGGCGTATGCGGTATTAGCATTCCTTTCGGAATGTTGTCCCCCACTAATAGGCAGATTCCTAAGCATTACTCACCCGTCCGCCGCTAGGTAATGTAGCAAGCTACCTCTCCCCGCTCGACTTGCATGTGTTAAGCCTGCCGCCAGCGTTCAATCTGAGCCATGATCAAACTCTTCAGTTAAAAATCATTAGTAGCTTATGGCTACAAATCTTGGCTCATCAATTTTCTGACAAATATTTCTCAAATAAACTTCGAGTAATTTTTACCTTCAATCAATGAAATATTTTCGATCGATCAATCAGTAAAAATCCACACAAGTTGTTCTTCATAATCTCTTAATGATCTTCTTGCTGATTCGTCATCAGCAAGCTAGGTCGGCTATACTACTCTCTTTCAAGAAGAAGTCAACTGGTTTTGTTAATTATTTTTA
>NZ_JARAMM010000059.1:0-1895 GCF_028807335.1 Sulfitobacter sp. PR48
GATTAAAGCGTTTGAAGTAGGTTTCTGGCGTGCGGTCAAGGCCATCATTGGCTTTCAAAGACAACATGAGATGACAATGCGGTTGATCAATGCCGCCAATTCTCGATTTAACGTTGTGTATGGCGTAAGAATGCGGATATTGGTGACTGGCTACGTGTTCATTTAAAAATGCCTCTACCAGTGTTTTACGCTGTTCTGGTGTAAGTTCATTGGGGAGAGCCAATTCATATTCCATGTAGACTTTGGCATTGGCTCGCTCATGGGTATCTGCTGCTTTCCAGAAGTCAGCAGGATCTTTCGCCCAAGATGGCATACAACCACCCGGTTCAATATGTTCTAAAACTTCTTGGCTTTTGACACGCACATGCTGATATTTTTCTAATCGAGCAATATAGAAATAATGTTCGAGTGCATAGCCTTTGGGTTTGTCTCTTAGTTGCAGGTGATAGCTAGCCATTTTCTGCCATTGTTTTAATAATTTGCTTTAAATAAATTGGCAAACCATCTTCGTCGCGATAGTCTGTGAGTTGATCTAAAACCAGTGGAAACAAGGTCTTGGCTTGAGTTTCACTGAGGCCAACATTGAGCATTTCTTGAAAAATGATCGTATTGCGATTGGCTAAATTAAATTGAATATCTTCATTAAAAATGGCACGAATCATTTGTGCTGCGGTCAGTTTGGTGACATCAATATTTTTTGTTTTTAACAATGACAATAGCGCCCCGCCGATCTCAAATTTTTTCTTGTTATCGGCATTCCGTTTTGCTTTATTTTCTTTCTTCTCGAGCTGGTTGAGATACAGTTTTAAGCTATTTTCATCGACTTTGTTGTCTTTAAAACGAAGATATTGAGTTGCCATTGTTTTAAGCACATTCAGTGTCTGATCTTCACGAGTGCTTTGGTATTGTTGATATAACTCGACGAACTTTTTTTGAAAGAAATCATGCGATGTAGTTTTACAAAGTTGTTGATAAAGCAGTTCAACTTTTTGAAGCTCTCTAAATGGTTTAATGGCTTGTTTTACGATGACTAATGCAGTTGGTGACAAGTTCTGCATTTCAAATTGAGATGCTTGAATTTCACGAACTGCATTTTGAGTGACTTGATCCCAAATTTTATACTTTCTCACATAGTCGACATAGGCCTTTAACTCTAGTTGATTGAGCAAAAGTGCTGGTCGTCCACGTTTTTTAAAATCAGAGTTTTGCATTTTAACAAGAAATCCATTCGCTTCAATTTCATTATGCTTTGTAGCATAACTTATTGGGCGAATGGATTTAATTAATAAAAAATAAAATAAATTTTATTTTTTATTAATTCGCACTTAACAGTTTCTCTTCGAGAAACTACAGTCCGTGAGGGAATCCTTCCCCTCAACCCCTGGGCATCAGCAGCTTAGGTATTGAACCTAAGCTGCTGATATTTAAGCAATATGCTTAAATTTTAAAATCAAAACAATGCTGTGCTTTTCGCTTAAATTGCGCTTGTTTCCGGCAAAAAAGATGTCCGTTGCTGCATTTTCAGTTTCGTTTCTACAAAAACGTTTCTGTTACCGCATTTTCAGTTTTATTTCTGCAAAAAAAAAGTCTGTTGCTGCACTTTTAGTTTCGTTATTACACTTTGCTTGATCGTGTTAGCAACGATTAAAACAAGTCTTAGATTTATACGTGACAATAAAAAGCCAGTTGTATGAACTGGCTCTTTCTATTTGGGATTTACTTACCAATTGCGATTTTTTACCGTGCCTCTCATAAATTAACAGTCAAAGCTGAAGAAGTGCTCTGGGAAACAAGAAACAAAGGCTTTTTGAATATCGCTGTACTCACACTCAGGATGCTTCTCTAAATAACGTCGAGTCCAAATCAGTGTGGCTTCATAATCATTAAAGCACTGA